>NZ_CP150630.1:0-19466 GCF_047047955.1 Azonexus sp. IMCC34839
ACTTCGCCACCCTGAAAATGCTTCACGACGCCGGCGCCGTTGCCTCGTATCGCCTTGTTGTCACGCCGCAAGGCACCGTGTTGGAAGCGAAGATCGGGAAGGAAACGAAGAAGCTGGCCACGGCTCGCGGTGGCCTTCGCCTGTTCCAGAAGATCGACACGGCCGCCGGCATGTTGGTCCAGCTGGGCGCACGCCTGGCCGATCTGGATCTGCAACTGTGGGAACCTACACAAAGGGGGTTGCCGTAATGGGTGTGATTTTCTGGTACTTCGAGCTCTTCGGCCGCTTCGGCGCGTTGGGTGTAGAGATTGGCCTAATGGTGCTGGCTTTTGTGGTCCTGGTCGGCGGGCTTTTCGTGCGTGGAGCTCTGTATGACCTTGGCCGGCTCTGGCGGCGTTATGTTGCCCGCCGTAGCGGCGCCAACGTGGATTAAGTCATGACCCGCGTTTTCTTTGACACCGAGTTTACGGAGCTTGGCATCGACCCCCGACTGATTTCCATCGGCCTTGTTTCCGAGGATGGCCGGCGGGAGTTTTACGCCGAGCTCGCCGACACCTATCAACCAAAGGACTGTGGCGATTTTGCCCGGGAAGCGGTGTTGCCGCTTCTGCAGGGTGACGCCGTGTGCCTCACCTGGGCCGAGCTTGGCCGGCGGCTTGGCGCCTGGCTGGAAGCCTTCGGCGAGCCGGTGAAGCTGACCACCGACTCGATGGCATGGGATTGGCCGTGGATACAGGAAGTTTTCGGCGATCTGGACACTTGGCCAGCCAACGTCGACGGCAAGCCGGAGATCCTGGGGCAGAGCGCCGAATTCTGCCAGGCCGTGGAAGATGCCTTCGCCGCCGGCCTGCGTCGGCATCACGCCCTCGATGATGCGAAGGCAAACCGCATTGGCTGGCTGGCCAGCCGGGGCAATGTGCCTAGCGTATGATGAACGACGGTCCCGGGTGCGGGAACACCCGGGCCGCCTAACCGTTTTCACTAAATGGAGTAGCGAATGGCTGGCATAGATTCTAACAGCGGCAATCTTGATCTGTTCGGCACCGACCCCGCGCAGAGCGCGGCGCCGGCACCTCAGAGCACCGGCAAGACCAAAAACCCCCTGGTCATGACCAAGGCCGAGAGCAAGCTGCTCGATGCAGCCGTGCTGATCGAAACCGCACCGCCCACCGGCGACGACATGGCTTTCATGCACGCGATCATGTGCCAAGTCGGTTTGCCCCGGTCGAAGGTCGACGGCATCGAGTTCGAGCGCACTTGCGGCAATGCCGCCTTGAACGTGTCGGCCGGCAAGCTGTGGGACGGTAAGAAGTTCGTCCAGCAACCTATTCCCTATGGCGCCATGCCGCGCTTGATGCTGGGTTGGATGAATACCTATGCCGTGCGCAACAAGACGCCGGAAATCCCCGTGGGCGACAGCGCCAGCGAGTTCTTGCGGACGCTAGGCAAGGACACCAGCGGCGGGAAGCGCGGCGCCTTTACGACCTTCCGGAAGCAGGTTCAGGCGCTTTCAGCTTGCCGCATGACGCTGGGTTTCAATGCCAATGGGAAGGCCTACACCTACGACGGCAAACCCATTAAGCAGTTCGAGGCCTGGCTACAGAACACCGAGGACCAGCGCCCTTTGTGGCCGGGGTCCGTGGTCTTTTCCGAAGAGTATTTCAAGACCCTGACCGAACATGCCGTGCCGCTCGATATTCGCGCTTTCGTGGCGTTGAAGGGGTCAGCGCTGGCGATGGATATTTATTCGTTCCTGGTGGATCGTCTGCACCGCATTTCCAGCCGGCCGGTGATGTTGCATTGGACGAATCTACGGGAGCAGTTCGGGCAGGAGTACCAGGGCAAGAACGCCGATAAGGACTTCAAGACAAAATTCCTTTTGGCGCTGCGCCATGTATTGGCCGTCTATCCGCAGGCCAAGGTTAAGCAGGTTACTGGTGGCATTCTGCTGTTCCCCTCGCCGCCTCCCATCCCTTACAAGTTTTAACCCCTTGGGCCATTCCCGGCCACGGCCGGGAACCGCGCTCTGCCGGGGTTCTATCCCTTCCGCTTTGCTCCAGGGACCGCTATGCGGCCCCTCTGATCGTTCCCGCCCTTCGGGCGGCTTGTCCCCTCCGCGCCGTTGGCGCTGCGGCGCTCCGCTTGCCTTTCCTCAAGCAACCGCGAGCGTCAGATGCCCGACCGGCTCAGCGGCCGGCCGCACCTTAATTTCGATGTCGTACCCAAGCCGGTTCAGGCAGTCCATCAACTTGCGTTCGGATAGGTTGGTGAAGTCGCCGCGCATCATGTCGGATACCTTCGGTTGTGTGAGGCCCATGCGCTTGGCCGCCGCTTGTTGCGTCAGCCCAAGGGCGCGCATTGCCTTCCTGATCTCGACCACCAGGCCGGTCTTGATCTTCAGCTTCTCGGCGTCGGGCAATCCAAGGTCGGCAAAGACGTTGCCCGAGCTGCGCTGAACCTCGACGCCTTCAATGATTCGCTTTTGCATTTCGTAGCTCCTGTGCCATTGCCTCGGCCACCTTCAGCCGAGCGCGGATGATGTCCATGTCTGTCTTCGGCGTGGCGATCCCGCTCTTGCTCTTCTTCTGGAAGCAGTGCAGGACGAACACCGCTTCCGCGAACTTGACCGTGTAGACCGCTCGATAGGTGCCGCCGGCATCGTCTTCGACGACCTCCAGCACGCCGGCACCGCCAAAGCCCTTGAGCACCTTCACCGCATCGGCCTGGTCGCCCAGCTGCGCTAGCGACAGCGCGTAACCGAAGCGCCGGCGCACGTCCAGCGGCAACGCCATCAGATCCTTGTAGCTGCTCGCGATCCATTCGAGCGGTTTTTCGTGGTCGGCCATGCTCCAATTATACATGAACTGGGATAGACGAGAAAACGCCGCCAGAGTTCAAAATGCCTACGCTGAATCGGCCCCCCCTGCCGATGCCGGCGCTTCTGTTCACAAGCCTGTGGACCAAGCAAGTTATCCACGCTGAATCGGCCCCCCCCTTACGCTGAATCGGCCCCCCCGATCCCTCGAAATTCACGCTGAATCGGCCCCCCCTCTTACGCTGAATCGGCCCCCCCCTAAACCTGTAAGGTTTTGCCTTTAAGGTTTTTGCCTATATATCTTTGCCGATAACTGGCCCCTGCACCCTGTGGAAAAGTCGGTGCGGGCCAATCCAGCCGGATAAAAATTCGACCCCCCCACGCTTCGCATGGGTGGCAAACCGCCGCCCATGCGGGCGGCTGGACGATCCCCGAAACCCCCGGAACATCCACCGTCCTGTGCACACCGACCCTAAAGACCAATCGAGCGCCCTTCGGGCGAACGAAGGCGCGGCAAGCCGCGCCGGCGCAGCGCCACCGTCCATTCCGACTATAGTCGGCATCACGGCGGAACCGCCGCAAAAAGCGTCTATAGGGAAGGAAAGGCAACGGCCCGAGGCCGGCAAATTGCCATCGCGCAGCGAATAGCGCACTATCGAGCCATGAAGAAGCGCCGCCGTTCTACCCTCCGCGATGATGTGTTGGCCGCCGCCAAGCGCGAGCGCCAGGCGCTCGCCCGTGCCCAGGTGGCCGAAGGGCAGCGGACGCAAGAGAGCATGTTTCTGATCGCTTCCGAAGTCGCCAAGGCTGCCACGGTCCGGCATCGCGTCCTGAGTTTCTGACCGGACCGGGGCCACAAATCGGGCACCAGCGGGCACACAGCGGCCCCGCCAGCGCGTTGAAACCGGAGCGGCTAGGGTTTCCCTTCGCCGGCCCCGGAAAAACGCCTCAAATCGCCGCGTTTAGAACTTCCACGCCGCGCCGACGCGGGCCACCGGCCGGCCGGCGCCGGCCGTCGCCACGCCGGCATTCACCAATGCCCCATTGCTCAAGGCCTGGCCGAAGGTGACGCCGATAGCCTGCTGGCCGTTATAGAAGCCGCCACCGACCGCGATTGCCCGCTCACCAGGTGCGAGCGATGGCAGCGCCGGCGAGGCGGCCACGGCCGCGATTGCCTGGCTGTACTCTCGCCGCACGGCGTTGATAGCCTGATCGGTGTAGGCATTCGCCTGGTTGAGGATCGCGCCGGCATCGACGCCGCCGACCCCGGCGATAGCCGCCTGCAGCTGGCCGAAGTTCACCGCATCCGTTGCCTGCGTGCCGGCCGCTACGCCCGTGACCTGGCGCCCGCCGACCTCGACCGAGTTTGCCCGGGTTGCCGTGCTGCCGGCGCCGAGCGCCACCGATCCGGTAGCCAGCGCCTGGCTACCCGTTCCCACCGCTGTGCTGTTGTTCGCCGCCGCGTTGGCCGTCGCCCCGATGGCCGTTGCGTTTGAGATCGTCGGGTTTGACGTGGGCGCCGTGCCGGCCGCGCCGCCGCCGGCCGTGGCCTTGGCGCCGATGGCGACCGAGTTATTCCCCCAGGACGTGGCCCCATAGCCGTAGGACGTGGCCGCTGCGTTGGTGCCCGGTGCCGGCTGGGAAACCGCTATCGCCCCGGTGCCGACCGCCGTATCCCCTGCGCCCCACGACAGCGAGTTGGTGCCAATGGCGACCTGATTGGAATACGACCACAAGGGAGAAATGACCAGGGCCGGCGTGCCGCCGCTTTGGTTGGTGCCGGCGACCGATGCCGCGCCGATGGCGATGGCGTTATCGGCGCTGGCCGTGGCCGGTGTGCTGCCGAACGACGGCGACGATACTTCGACGGTGTTGACTTGGGCGTTGGCGAGGCTGGCCAGGGCAGCGAGGACGAGAGCGGAAAGCAGGTTCTTTTTCATGGTGCACTTTCTGAAATAAAAAAAGCAGGGAAGGCCCCTGCCCTGCCGACTATAGGCAGCACGTCAAGCCCTGCCTTGCCGCCGGTCATAGACAAATTCCGCTTGCATTTCGTCCGGTTGTTTCGTATCATAACGTAACGTAACAATCATAACGTAACGTATCATATCCACCGAAAGGAACGAGCCATGCCCCGCGAAGCCTCCATCACCTATGAGCAAGTCGCCGCTATTGCCGATGCCATCAAGGCCGCCGGCGGCAAGCCCAATCCTCGCCAGATCCGCGAGCGCCACGGCTCCGGAAGCCTCGGCACCATCCACAAGCTGTTCCAGCAATGGGAGTCGGGCCAGTCCCGCCAGATCGAGGCCGCCCTTGCCCTGCCCCCGGCCCTGCAGCGTGCCATTCTCGAATTCATGGACCAGGAGTTGACGGCCGCCCGCGCCGAGCTCGAAAGTAAGCTGTCCGACGCCCAGCAGGCCGCCAACGACCTCGCCGCCGAGAACGAGCGGCAGGCCGGCCAGATCGAGGCACTGGAAACCACCGTCGAGGATCTGCAGGGAGAAAAGGCCACGCTCGCCGGCCGTGTCGCCCAGCTGGAAACCGACCTAGCCACCGCCCGCGACGAAGCCGGCCGGGAGCGTCAGGCCGCCGAGGCGGCCCGTACCGAGCTCGCCAAGGCGCAGCTGCGCCTCGAAGCGATGCCGATCCTTGAGAAAGAGAACGAGCGCCTGCAGGGCGCCCTCGATGCCGAGCGCACCGCCCGCACTGACGCCGAGCGCCAGGCCGCCGCCGCCGAGGCCAAGGCCGCCGGCCTCGCCGACCGGCTGGCCGACGCCCAGGAACACCAGAAGCAGACCGCCGCCGAACTGGCGAAGAGCAACAGCGACCGGCAGCGCCTCGCCGGCGAGCTCTCCGAGATCCAGAAGGAGGCCCGCGCCGCCTCGTCGCAGGCCGGCCAGCTACAGGGCACCGTCAGCACCCTGCAACGCCAGGTCGAGGAACAAGCCGCGATCATCAAGACCGTGAAGCCGGCGCCAGCCGCGAAGGCCGAGAAGCCCGCAAAGACCACCGGCAAGGCCGCGCCGGCGGCCAAATGAAAACAGGGCGGGGGTTGCCCCTCGCCCTGCCCTTCCCTGCGGTAACTGGACAATCCCGACTTACTGTAAATCGGGAATTCCAACGTCAGAAAAACATGCTATTTGCTTTCCGTGTCGCGCACGACCTCGATGTTTTTCCGCTCGCCGGCCCGCCATACAGACAACAATAGCCGAGCCGGCATGCCGCCTTGCACCTTGGTGGCTACATCCAGTTGGCTGCTGACATTCACCCTATCTACGGCCTCGATGTAGTCGCCTTCGCGCAGGCCTGCCGCTTCCGCCAGACTGCCTGATTCGACGCTGACCACCTGCGGCGCCGCCGGGGCGCCTTCCGGACGCTGGCCCGGTTGTAGATCCTGCAACGAGATTCCCAGCCGCGTGGTTTGGCGTACTCCAATCGGTGACGGCGCCGACCGTGCCGCCGCCTCTTTCGCCTCGATTTCGGCCGCATCCGTACCCATGACGACGCGCTTAGGCATAGCCCCATTTCTGGACACCACAAACGACAGCTTTTCGCTCGGACTCAGGTTTCCGACCCGGAGCAGATAGTCCTCCAGGTTGTGAATCTGCAGCCCACCGACGCCGACGATTACATCCCCCGACTTCATCCCGGCCTTGGCCGCAACGCTGCCAGGCGTGACCGCACCCACAATTACCCCATCCGGGGCATTGGCCAGCGATAGGCCAACGTCGCGGGCCGGTGCCATCATTGCGGCGCTCTGACTGACGATGTTGAAGCCGTATATGAACCCCCACACCGCGGCGACGATCAGGGCGGTTTTCCCCGCCGCATTGAAATTGAATGCCATGTTCTTCTCCCTTTAATCGCTGGTCTTCGCCACGAACGCCGGCATGTTGTCGGGCTGTGGCGTGTATTCCAGCTTGACCCGCGCAATGGGCAGGCCTACGAGCTTGAGGAAGCCCGCCAGGTTGGGCAGGGTCAGGATTTCGCCGGCCAATACCGCCGGCTGTTCCACCACCCGCGTGCTGCGGTTCTCGCTTGAGCTCGGCAGTTCGCCGGTGCGCTGGCTGGTGCTGTTGGAGGTTTCCGGCCGGATGACCTCTTGCCGGCCGAGTTCCTTTTCGCACCATTCGGCAGTTTCGCCGTCGCCGGCGAGCAGCACCAACTTGGTGGACAAGCAGCTGGCCAGCGTCTGGGCCTCGTCATGTCCATAGGTTCGCCGCAGCTGGGCGATGGACTGCAGGCCGGCCACACAGACGCCGCCATACTTCCGCAGCTTGGTCAGGCCGAGGCGCAGGCTTGTCACCTTACCAAGCGAATCGAGCTCGTCCATGATGTACCACAGCCGCCGCTTGGGATCTTCGGACAACGACAGGCCCTCGACCACCGCCAGTTCCAACCAGGTAGCCACCAGGTTGCCGCAGAGAGCCATTTGATCGTCCTTGTAGGTCAGGAACAGCCATTGGCCGCCGCTGGTATCCGACCCCTGCACCCAATCGCGCACGCTGAACGTGCCGCCGTCCTGCAGGTAGGTCCAGGCGTTGAGATACACCGACGCAATGCCGCGAGTGTTCGACAGCATCTTGTCGTTACCCTTAGCCGTCAGGATCTCGGCCGGGGAGCCTTTCAGCACGTCGACCAACTCCGCGACGCTGGCCGACATGACCAGGCGCAGCAGTTCCTTGACCGAGTTTTGGCCGCGCCTGTGCATCGAGCGCAGCACCTCGGCGAACACGGTTTGGGCGTAGAAATGCCACTCTTGGCTGTCGCCGTTTGCATCGGGAATCGCTGCCTTGGCGATCCGCTGGCAATCGTGATCGTCCCGGATTTCGGCAAAAGGCGACCATGCCACGGTGCGGGCATCGAACAAGTTAAGCACCAGGTCACCGGGCCGACTGAAACGGCTGATATAGCCGCCGGTCTTGCCAATCGGATCGGCGATCACGGCCGCCTGTCCTCGCTTGCGAACCACGCGCAGCATACGGTTAATGGCCTGACTCTTGCCGGCGCCGGTCTTGCCGCAGATGAGGAAGTGTTCCGGCTCCGACTGGTAGGGCACAGGCACCCCGCCCCACTCCACCAGGTATTCCAGATCCTCGGCACTGACGCCCTGTTTCAGATCGTGCGCGAGGCTTTCCCCATCGACGACCCGAGCACCTCGCACAAAGGTTTCGTCAGGTTTGGCAGCACCGACGCCGGGGGCAATCGACGGCCCGGGGCGCGACATGCCGAATAGCGGCTTGAACGCCCCGGATTTCGTCTTGTAGCCGAGGCCGGGATACCACGCGAACCAGCCGCCTAGCTTCTCCACCAGGTTAGCCAGGAGCGTAAGCCCGCCGACCGTCAGGGCGCAGAACAGCAGCGCCACTAGCCCCCCGAGCGTACCTTTCCCGGCGACATATTCGATGGACAAATACATGGTGACCAATGACCCCAGGATGGCGAGGTATTGGAGGAAGTGATACCGCGCGCCCTTGTCGAAAAAATCATAGATCTGTTTCGGACCCATGATGATGGAAAGTGCGCCCTGCTTCATGATCGACGCGCCGGCGCCGACCGTCCGGAGTTCGTTACTCATGCTTGCGCCCTCCGGCCTGTGCTACATTCTTTGTGACCATTTTTTTCCCTTCTTAGCGGTTGTGGACGAATCCTGGTCAGGGGGGCTAGGGGTTAAACCCTAGCCCTTCTTCACTTCATGAGGCTGGCAAGACCCAGCGCGATCAAGCCCCCGAACAATGCTGCGCCGGACCATCCGGCCGCACGCTGCCACCAAACCCACGTCACCGTTTCGGCAGCCTTGTCCAGTTTGCCTTTGGCGCGATCAAGGGCCGCCTCGGCGGTGCGGATCTGTCCCAGCGCATTGGCAAGCGGGTCCTTGACCTGTTCGCGGACGGCCATCGCCGCCGCCGTGGCGAGCTTATGGGAAAACTCGCTGACGAGTTCTCCCGCCTTGGTTTCAAGCGCCTTTTGGCCGTTCGTTACCTTGACCCCGACTGACATTTCCGCCGCCTTCACCAGCGTTTCCGTGTTTTCGCGGACCTTGTTGGCCTGCTCGGCAACCAGGCCGAGGATGGTATTAAGCCGCGTCTCGATGTTGCCCGTTGTCTTGATCAGGTTATCGGCCGCGACCCGCGTTGCCGCCGGCAGTGTTTCGGACAGGGTTTGCACTACTTCCGGCAGGGTTTCCTTGAGAGCTTTTACCTCGTCATGCAGGAGGCCCACATCGCCGAGCAATTCGGCGGTGAGGGCTTCCAGTGCAGTGCTTTCAGCCATGATTCCCCCTTATTTCAGCAATGCCTTAAATACCGCGTCGAGTTCTTCGGTAACGCCGGCCGCCAGACGCTTGACACCAATTTGGCGGCTGATACGCAGCTTTTCCTCGGAATCCTTTGCGGCCTTCAGCTGCTCTTTCAGGTCGGTCGGATCGTTGAGAATATCGGCGATGGTTTGCTCCGTACCCTTGAGCTTGCCGTAAATGTCGTTCACGTGAATAACCGCATCGGGTTTCAGCGTGAAACGCTTCTCGGCGGCGTGATATTCAAACAGACCAGAAAACACCCGTTCCGGCACCTCGTCCAATTCCACCATATTCATAACCAGGCGGATTTTTTTGGCGGGAATGCCAATTTCCGAAAGTGCGTCAATGGTAGAAATCGTGTCGCGCTGTTGCTTGTTTTTGGAAACAGTTGGCACCACGAAGAAATCAAAATCTTCATGGCTACCGCGATATTGTTTCATCAGATTAACGAAGTCCTCGACATTCGAGGCGCCAATATCCACCACGGCATCATCGGTAAGCGCCAGGCCTTCAAGCAGTTCGCCAAATTGTTTACCCCGGATGGCTTCCTCTTCGGAGCCGTCCGAATTGATGCTTTCCACCGCAATAACCGGCGCATTATGCAGGCGCGGCGAAAGCAGATGACGGGCGACAGTGGATTTACCGACGTTGCCGGAAAAATTAATAACAGCGACTTTCATTATTTTTGCTCCTTGAGACGTTTAAATAATGGGTTTGTTGTTTCGGATTTGATGAATTGATCGGCGCGTTTTTCCCGCCGCTCTTTTGCGCTCAGGCCGGCCAGATCATCACCCTGGCCCGTCTGCTGTTGCTCTTCTTCCCTTACTTCTGCACTCGGCGCCACCGGCGCCGGCGTTGTCACTTTGGGACGTTCCACCGGCTGCGCCGGCGCGGCCTGTTTGGCCCGCTCTTGGCGAATGCGATACAGCATCGTCTCGAAGGTCTTTAGCGTCAGATCGAAGCCCTGGCCGTTGAGCGTTTCCACGATCTTGCCGTTACTCACGCCCGCACGCTGCGCCTTCTCGACCTCGTCATAGACGCCCCGGAGGCGTCCGATCTTGGAGCGGTTTTCCGTCCCTTGCGCCAGCGCCCGGAGGGCTTCCGCCGCTGTCTGTTCTGTCATCGTTTTACTCCGCTGTCTTGAAGATGGCTCATTGTGGGGCGCCTTTGTTCAGAAATCAATTATTTTTCGTTGTGCATTGCTTGTTATGTGTAATGCTAGTGTTGTGTTGATGTTGTGTCAAGCTTTTAAAGCGTTGTGTTTTTGTTGTGTTGCGCGTATCAACGTGATAACCTATGCTTTCATAGGCACGTCAGCCAGCGTTTACAAAAATCTGACGATTTTTGAAACGCCGGCTCGTGCTAAGGGGAGGTCCCCTTAACCCCCGGGCGTCCTGCGCATCCCCCTACGGGTCTGCGCAGCTCCGCCAGGGCCAACCCCACGGGGTTGGACGTGGGCGGTGCCCACTGTCAAGAGAATGGAGAACATCGATGGCCCGGCCCGAGTTGCCCGAAGCAGAGAAGCTAAATAAGACGGTTTCATTCCGTCTGACCGATGGCGACTATGCCGCGTACCGGGCAAAGTTCGAGGCCTCCGGTTTAACCCAATCGGATTTTTTCCGCCGGCATGTATTGAATAACACGACGCAAGTTGTCGCCCAGTCCTCGGAAATCGTCGCCTCGGTGCAGCGGTCGGTATTCCTGCTTTCCAAGGCCTCTAATAATTTGAATCAACTTGCCCATCGGGCAAACTCTGCTCACCAGTCGGGCAAAGTGGATCGTGCCTTATTTGAGGCGATCCAGTCCCAACTGGAGCAATTGAACGACCATATGCAAGCCGTCGCCAGGGAGGCCGCGAAAAATGGTAATTAGACCTAGTGGCGGAAAAGGCGGTTTTCAGGATTACATGGAAAACGGCCAAAAGGCCGGCCGTGATTATCACCGCGACGAACTTGACCAGCGCATTCCCTTAATTGGTGACTTGTCGGTATTCGAGCAAATTACCACCCGCCATTCTGGTGAAGGGACAAAATACGATCATCTAACGGCCGGATTCCCGGAGCATCATATTTCCGATGAAATGCTCCAACAAATTGCCGAGGATATTAAAGATCATATTCTTTCCGCTTGGCCGGAAGAGGACCGCCATCGAGTACCGCTTTACATGGAAGCACACCGTCCGAGAATATTGGAATACACCAATAATGAAACCGGCGAGAACGTGCAGCGGTTTATTCATATTCATATTGGTATTGGTAAGCACGATACCCTTACAGGTGCGGCAATTGATCCGCTTGGCTATCTTGGGAATAACAACGAAAACTATGAATACATTCTCGCCATCCAAGAGCATTTAAATAACAAATACGGGCTAGCTAGTCCATTGGATAACCCGCGCATCAACGGTGAAAATGCCATTGACGCTATTGCCCGCTATTCCGGCAATCGGCCAGACTCGGACAGTCCGCGTTTTTTCGGGAAAGACGATGACACCCGGAAGGGAATAAAAGCGCAGATCCTCAAGGAGGTTTTGCGGCGCGATGTAACCGACTGGCAGGCCTTCGGCAAGCTCTTGGGGGAGTTCGGGACGGTCAGCAAAAACAATAAAGGGAAGCCGAGCGAATCCTACCGGCTAGTTCCCCACGGCCAAACGGAGGCTATCCGCCTGCGGCAAATCGCATATTCCCGTCAGTTCATCGAACGCCCGACCGCCGAGAAGCGGGCCATTTTTGAGGACAAAGGGAAAGAGTATTACCGCGAGGCGCTTGACGTCGCCAAGCGCCGCGACCCCGAGCACATCACCGCCACCCTACGGAAATGGCACGAAGTCAAAGCCCGTGAAAACCGCTACATCCATACGGGCAGCAAGTTTTACAAGGAAGTCTATCAACCTGCCGACTATGAAACCCGGCGCCAAATCCTCGACGACATAGAAAGGAAACACCATGCCCTCACCGGTTCTACAGGTAGTCGATACCGCAAAACTTCCCCCGCCCGAAACCGCTTGCCGGGACTGTCCACACGCGACATGGATGGAATTCAAAGACGGAGTGAAATGCTATTGCGGGGTCACGATGGCATTCATGTATCAACCGGGAATGCAGCCGTCCCAAGTAGTCTGGAACTGCGACGGACTGGCGCCGGCCGAAGAGCCCCCCGAGGCGATGCCCAGCCAGGCGGAAACCCCCGCCAGCCGTCCAGCCTGATCGAGCGCAACCGGACGGAGTTGCGGGAGCGTTACGAGCAGGCCAATGACAAGGAGCGTTATGCCGAGATCCGGAAGAATTTGGATTGCAATCGGCTCTTGGCCAGGCTTGCCCATTCTCACGGGGTGAAGCCACAGCTTTACCAAGTCACTACGGCCGACGATGGAACGCCACGCATCCAGTGCGGCACCAACGCCCGCACGCCGAATGACTTTTTGACCAAGGAGCTTGGCCTAGCCTGGCGGGATGCCGCGCCGATCCTGCGCGACTGTTACGCGGCCCAGCTGGGCCACGAGCCGCAAAAGCCACGCAACACCCACCGGCCGGCCCTGTGGAGCGACTACCGCGCATGGCGCCAGATCCGCACCGAGCGCCGGGCCACCGATTGGGAACGGCAGAAGGAAAGCGAGCAGGCCCGCCGCGCCGAGATCAAGCGCCAGTTTCACGCTGACAAAGGACGCCTGCAGGGCGACCGCTCGCTGTCGGCCACCGAACGTAAGGCGGCCCTCTCTCTGGCCCGAATGCAGCGCATTGAGGCCGAGAAGCAACTGCGCGAGGCGATCAAGACCGAGCGGGACGCCTTGCGCGTGAAGTACCAGGGTAAGCCCGCCGAGCTCTACCGCGATTTCCTCGCCGAAACCGTGGAAGGGCAGGGCGCCAACGCCGAAAAGGCACTGGCCGAACTGCGCCGGTTGAATCCCGACGAGGCCGAGAAGAAGACCGAGGACCTGCCACACATCAAGCCGGCATCGCCGGCGCCGGTGGCCGAGCTCGAACCCATCGACCGGGCGTTGTCCTACCGCGTGGCCCGCAATGGCGATGTCACCTATCAGGTGAACGGCCAGGACGCCCTTACCGACGAGGGCCGCAAAGTGCGCGTGTTGCGCCAGGATCAAGACACCATCGAAACCGGCCTGCGCTTGGCCGTGATGAAGTTCGGCGACAAACTGACCTTGACCGGCACCGATGAATTTAAGCGCCAGGTGGTGGCCGTTGCGGTAGAGAAGGGCATCCGCGCCAACTTCACCGACCCGGCCCTGCAGCAGTACAAGGCCCAGCTTGAGCACGACCAGGCGGAAAAGCGCCGCCTCGCCGACCTTGGCCGCAAAACCGTCCAGGCGCACCATGACGCCCAGCGCAAGGAACGGGAGAAGGCCGCGGCCGAGAAAGCGGACAAGGCGAAGGCCGCCGCGGCGAAAGCCAAGGCCGCCGAGCAGGCCCGCCAGAAACAAGCCGAGATCCCGGCACCGACCGTGCCCAACTCCAGGCCGGCCGACAAGCCGACCGGGATCTACAAGGGCGAGGTGCACGCCGTTGATGCCCATTTTGTCTATCAGCAGACCAAGCAGGGCATGGTTCATCACCACCGGGGGCAATTCGCCGAAGTTCCCCGGGCTGGCGATAACCTCGCCATCACCTACCAGCAAGGCCGTGTCACCCACGTTAAGGACCGAGGCGTTGACCACGGCATGGGCCGCTAACCACTTCCACAACCGCTAAGGAGTAAGACCATGCTTGATGATGTACAGATGAAGGCCAGCGCCGCCACCGCCAACCGGGAGGCCTTGACGCGGGAACTTGAAACCGCCGATCCGTCGCGCCGGGCCGAGCTCGAACACCAGTTGACCAGTGCCCGCGAAGCCGAGAGCCAGGCCGGCCGGGATCTGGCCAAAGCCTTGGAGGAACAGAACGGCATTGCTGCCGCCGTTGAGGCCTCGGCAACCGTACCCGAAACCACGCCACCGGGGGCCGAGCAGCCGGCGCCGGGCGACCGCAAGCCACCGGAAACGGTGCGGACCTTCGTGCGTGAACAACAATCCCGCCTCGGCGGGCTGGGTTCCCTCAATGATCGCGAGATCGAGGTGCACACGCACCCCGATATTATCGAAGCTCGCCAAGCGACCGCCAGACAGGCGCAGATCCGCGCCCAGCTGGACGCCGAGGCGGCCGCGCAGGCCGCCGAGAAGGCCAAGCAGGATGAAAGGGACAGGAAAGACCAGGACCGGGCCGCCCGGGTATTCGACGGGATGCCCAGCCGGGGCTTTTCGACCCAAGACTATTTGCAGATCGAGGCCGACCACCGGCGCGAAACCGCGACCTATGCCGCCAACGCCGAGGCCCTGCAGGAGCAGCAGGCCGCCGAGCAGGCCGCCGTGGTGGAGCTCACCGTAACCACCGGCGTAGAGCATGTGGTGCTCGAACCGGAGGCCATCATCGAGGGCGAAATCATCGAGGCCGTGGAGGTGCGCGAGGCCGCCTATTACACCGTCGAATTCTCCGACGACCGGGGGCAGACCCACCGCGCCCTAGTGCCGGCCGCCGGCCACAACTACAGCCCCGGCGATGAGATTCGCATCGAGCGGGCCGGCGCCGCCGCTGGCGCTGGCTACCATGTTTCGGAGTCGCGGGATTATGGACTCTAGGACGATCCGCTATCGCCCTGTCACCGCCGAGCGCCGGCAGCACCTCACCAGCGGCGCCGGCGGTTTCAAGTGGGCAATCCTCTTCGCCATCGTCGCCCTGGTGGCCGTCATGCTCCTGCAGGCCCAACAGGAACGCCACGGCCAAATGCCACGCATCCGGGCAGGGTATGACGACGACGAGCGTTGCGAGTGCGGCCATTGCCACCGCTGCCGCGAACGCGACAACGACCACGAATGCGGGCTATAGGGAGAACAGCATGGCAAGTTTCGACGTGCGCGAGCTCTACCAGGTCGGCCTTAAACCCGAGGATGCCGTCATGCCTTGCGAGTCCGGCGCCTGTGGTGCGATGCCTGCCCGGGTTACGAATGTGGCCGGCGATGAGCGGCGCCGCTGCCTCGCCTGCCATGAACGCGATATGCAGTTAACAAACGACCATTGGGAAAACTGACCGCAACATTTTGTTTATTTTGTTGTTGCATTTCGTCTGTTTTGTTCCTATACTGTAGGCATGCAGTGAAGCAGTAAAGCGGCGCTGGCCAGTGCTGGTAACACCGGCCGGCGCCTAACCAAAACCCACCTGTTACGGAGGTGAATCATGGCTAATCGCCATTCTGCCATCACGGTCGGCAAGACCGAAACCCATATCATGGGCGTGCGCTTCGACAACCAGGAGCGTTTCGGACCCGCCACCCTGGCCGAAATCTTCGGCCCCCAAATCCCCGTCACCACTGACCACGAGCGCACCGCCAGCGTGCCCACCGTCGCCCGCTATCTGCGCCGCGCCGGCATCGAGGGCCTGCAGGCCATGCTCGATGGTAGCGAAATCGTCATTCCGACCCCTGCCGCGTCGTGATATTGCGATAGCGTAATATCCTGATATTACACGGTTTTTTGACTTTATCCAGCGCAGTGCTCAGAATTCCAAAGTGATTTTTCTGCAGCACTCTGCTACCGAATTTCTGACGTTGGAAAAGGGGAATAAATGCTTATGGTTTTCACGTTGGCGTTATTTGGCGTCGTTTTCTTTTCCCATGCGCCTTTGCTGGTCTTGTTTTCCTTCTTGATTCTCCTGGTCATCTTTATTTGTGCCTCTGTGCGAATCTGGATGGACGCTTACAGGGAGGCGCGTTCGGAAAGGCAGGGGGTGTTTTCGGTGTGCTTTTCTGGAATTGGTGGACTTTGCTTCTTGGTGGATTTTTGGGTCTTAGCACTCTTTCGCTGGGGGCCGTCCTATTTCGATCTTCTTAAACAGGTGACGCTATGAACCGTATTCCCCAACTTCCTGGCGGGCGCCAGGTCTATGACGGCGAGTTTGAAAACTGGTCCCGGCCCCGGCCGGCGACTGGCGGCGAGAGATTCGCCATCGCCGCCGCTGTTCTCTTCTGCTGCCTGCTGATGCTGGCCATTGTGTTCGAGGTGCTTTCCCCGGTTAAGGCCCTGGCCACCATGTTGCTGCCCGCTGGTGCCATGCTGGCTTATGTCCTGGTGCGTCCCGGTCGGCGCCTGCGGCCGGCCTATCGCTGGGCCATGATCGCCGGCCTTGCCGCGCTGGCTGGCTCGCTCGTGCAGGTGCACGTTCTTTCCGAGCTCTGTTTTGTTGGGCTTGGCCTCGATCTTCTCGTACTCACATTTATGGAAAAGAAGGGTCTGAAATATGAATAAGAAACTGTTTGCCGCCGTCCTCGCCGTTGTCGTTGCGCTCTCCCTGGCCGCCTGCGGCAAGTCGGATGAAGAGAAGAAGGACGAGCAAAAGAAAGAGCAAAAGAAGGCCGGCGCCGATGCTGTTTTCGGTCAGATACACAGTAACCGGGTGAAGTAGGAGGCATCATGCGCCACTCGATCATTCATCCCAAATGGCCGCTGTTCCTCGCTGCCATTGTGGCTCTCTGTGCACTCGGGGCCAGCGCCTCGGCGCTGGCGGCCGACGCCACTAGCGCGGCTTCAGGGGCGGGGGAGGTGACTTTCAACGTCCTCAATCGCATTGACGCTGCCTACAAGCCATTGCAGAACACGTGGTACACCGCGATCCGCGTCTACGCCGAGAGGCTGTTTTGGCTTCTGGTGCTGGTGGATATGGGTTGGTCCGGGACGGTCTATGCCCTGGAAAAGAACGATGTTGCGGAAATCGTCGTGTCTTTGACCAAGAAGATTTTCCCCATTGGGTTTTTCTGGGCGCTTCTCAAGTTCTCCGATTCGTGGATTCCCGCCATCATCAATTCATTTGCCCAGATCGGGCGCGAAGCCGGCGGCGCCGGGGTCGCCACTGCCACACCGGACGGTATCGCTTCGCTTGGGTTCGAGCTCGCCAAGGGGTGCTTTGTCGTCATACGAAACCTGAGCCTAATGGATAGCCTCGCAGTGGTGTTTCCCGTGACCCTCATGGCAATCGTCACCTTCCTTTGCTTTCTATGGGTGGCTGGGCAGCTGCTCGTGACGCTGATAGAAACTTACGTCTGTGTTGGCGGCGGCGTTATCCTGTTAGGTTTTGGCGGCTCGCGATGGACGACGGACTTTGCGACCAAGTACCTGCAGTACGCGGTCGGCACCGGCCTCAAGCTGATGATTCTCTACCTGATTGTCGGCACCGGCCAGACGCTACTTGGTTCAAATCTTGTAATCGAAACCGAACACCTGGTTGAATCGACGCTGGCGGCAATGGGCGGTGCGTTGGTCTATGCCTACTTGGCAATCAATGTCCCAAAGATTGCTTCCGGGATGATGTCCGGTAGTCCGGCGCTTACTGCCGGCGACATGATGACATCGGCTCTTGCAATGGGCGCTGCTGTTGCGGGTGTTGGTGCGATGGCTTCCGGCGGACTCCAACAAACTGCCGGCGCCGCTGGTGGCGCTGCTGCTGGCGCTGGGGGGTTGGCCAAAGCGTTGGGTGCCGGCTATAGCTCCGCGCTCGATGCTGGAAAAAGTGGGTTAGGTGCGGCTACCGGCGCTGTCGGCGAAGTTGCCAAGCATAGCCTTGGGCTTGCTGCTGGTGGTATTGGTGATGCTATCAAGAGCGGTGCGGACTCGTTCTCAGACAAGGTGGCCAACTCGACCGGCGGCCAGATCGCCAGCAGCATCGAGGCGACTCGAGGCGGCAGCATGTCCGGGGCGGCGCCGGAAAGTTCACCGGCTGCGCCAAGCAGCGCCCCGCCAACTGCTGCCGGATCTAGCCCTTCGGCTTCCGTCAGTTCGCCGGCGTCGTCTGGTGTTTCGGCCGCGTCCGGACCTTCGGGCACTTCGCCGGCCGCGTCCGCGCCGGCTGCCGCTAGCAGTGCAAGTGCACCCACTGGCAGCGGTAGTGCTCCGGTCAGCACCCCGACCGGAAGCGCCAACGCCTCATCGACGGGCGATGCTTCCAGCGCCTCGATTGGTCCCGGTTCCTCTGTTCCCCCTCCGACTGACACCGGCAACCCGGGGCAGCAAAAGGCGCCGCTCCATGATCGTATCCGCGACCTGCAGGGGTTTGTTCCTCAGGACATGGCGCCGGCCTCCTCGATCAACATCCAAGCCGGCCACACCGTCGATTGATTGTTGTTCCTGCCTCAAGGCTTACCCCGCTTCGGCGGGGTTTTTTTCGCCCGTCGATCTGGTGGCCTATGCTCGGCCGTCCTCGATCAATTCCTTGACGTTGGCGCCGGCGCCGGCGGCGTCAGCCATAAGGCTTTTCATCCCTTCCACTGCCCGGATCTGGCCCGCGTACTTGTAGAAGGTCGCCCGGCTGATTTCCAGCGCCTTGCATATCTGCGCCGGCGAGTTCTTCCGATCGGCAGCGAGGACTTGCAGGGCCTCGATCTTCTCCGGTGGCATTCCTGGCCGGCCACCACTCCGGCCACGAGCTCGCGCAGCTGCCAGCCCGGCCTTGGTTCTTTCCCTGATGATGTTCCGCTCAAACTCGGCCAGTGCCGCGAACACATGGAAAACCAGGCGGCCGGCGGCCGTCGATGTTTCGATTTTCTCCGTCAGACTCTCAAAGCCAATGCCTCGCTGTTCGAGCTCGGCGACGATCTGCACCAGGTCAGGGAGGGAACGCCCGAGGCGATCCAGACGCCACACCACCAGCACATCACTAGGCCGGGCGAATTCCAGCGCATCGCGCAGGCCTGGCCGGTCGGCCTTGGCGCCGCTCTGCCGGTCCTCGTAGATCTTGCCGCACTCGGCGGCCGTCAAGGCGTCCAGCTGCAGGGACAAGTTCTGATCGTCAGTTGAGACGCGGGCATAGCCGATTTTCACAGCTTGGCCCATTCGTCTAGGTGTTCCCAATAGGAACCAATCGAACTGCCCCGGTTGCCGGCGCAGTAGTGCTCTACCGCGTAGTCGTGCAGTTGCCCTTGTAGCTCGCGCATCGCCTCGATGCCGCCGCCGATCAACAGCGCTTCACCGACGAGGCGCAAGGCATCGGCGCTCAGTTGATCGCCGGCCAAAGCCGCATCAACTAGGCGCAATAATTTTTCCAGTGTTTGGTCCATGGGAATAGTCCGCTAAACGGTAGAGCGGCCAATTATACAGACCATGATTTACAGACGGGATTTTATACGGCTGGCCGCTGGGTTTCCCGCCATTCCTTGTGAGTTTTTCCAACGTCAGAAAAACCCTCGTTTTGCAGACAATTTATATCCCTCACGTTCCAGCCGTAAGGGATATAAATTCCGCTTGCATTCTCTGACAAAATAGCTAAAATGTAGTTACGACAACACTATTTTGTAAGCGCCGCAAATGACCGAATTGATTG